>NZ_JAUBPW010000113.1:0-12116 GCF_036700965.1 Microcoleus sp. Pol8_D6
CTCATCTTTTTTCACAGTTTTACTAGCTTTTTCATTTTCGCCCTTTTTTCATATATTTGCAAACGTGAGATGCACCCAAAATTTGACTGAACCATCCAAACTAGCAGTAGCGATTCTCCGGTCATCTGGGCTAAAATCCACATCCCAAACAGCATCTTTATGCCCTCTTAATGTCGCAATTTCCTTACCTTCACGAGTCCAAAGTTTGGCTGTTTTATCTTCGCTGGTAGAAGCGAGATTTTGACCGTCATGGCTAAAAACGACAGTGTGAACTCCATCGCTATGCCCCTTGAGCGTGGCGATTTCTTGACCTTCCTTGCTCCAAAGTCTCACTGTTTGATCCCAACTAGCAATAGCAATCCTCTGACCGTCCAGGCTAAAACTGACACTGTTTACCCCATCTGTATGCCCCTTGAGTACCGCCTTTTGATTGCCATCTACGCTCCA
Source organism: Microcoleus sp. Pol8_D6 (assembly GCF_036700965.1). Classification (NCBI taxonomy): domain Bacteria; kingdom Bacillati; phylum Cyanobacteriota; class Cyanophyceae; order Oscillatoriales; family Microcoleaceae; genus Microcoleus; species Microcoleus sp. Pol8_D6. Next base: position 448 of record NZ_JAUBPW010000113.1, read on the forward strand.
AACTTTGACTGCTTTCTCAGTAGTGCTAGTGGCGGCGATCGTCCGGGCTGAAACTAAAGCTCCATATCCAATCAGAGGGGTTATTAAAAGTTGCTCCACCGAACCTAGTATGTAAAAAACTTAATAATTTTTATAAAAATTAACTCTAAAATATAAAAATTAGGCGCTTGCAAAGCAATTATGTACTGACGTACAGGGATTTTTGTTATTTAATAAAATCAGAGCTGAGCAAAATTAAAATAAAAATTATAGCTAGGGCTTCCACTCCTCAACTTCATCTAATGACCAAACTCCTTAATATTTAGGGAGTGACCGTCAAAAATTATCAGATTATTGAAAATATAGAAATCACGATTTACTTAGATAATAACCACAAAAAAGCCATTTGTCCCCACTGTCGGAAGAAAACTGATAAACTCCATGAAAATCATTATTATGTAGTGAGGAATTTGCCATTTGGAGAGCAAAAAGTATATTTACAAGTAAATTGCCGTCAGATGGAGGGTGAAAGTTGCCCAAAAAAATTTAGTGAAGAGTTAGAATTTGTTAAAAAAACTAGAACCTATACATAGTATCTCGGCTCAAACCTCACCATTTGCAATACCGCAACGCAGTTGCGGTGAGCAGTTACGCTAAAACTACAGGTAGAGTCACAGCAACTGGTGCTAAGTAGCGACAGTATAACAGCAAGTGATGCGGTTCTGCATCAAATAAAGATAGGGATAGCTGGTAACAACCGTCTTGTAAAGCTTGCAAATTGAGCAAACTCCGATAATAATTTATTTGGTCGCAATGCAGAAAACCCCTGATAATTAGTTGTTCTTCTTCCTCTAATACTTCTAACACTGTATAAAAATCAGAGGTTTGTGTTCCAGAAGCGATCGCATCTTGAGGTATGCTCACCACTTCGTCTAGACAGTGTTCAACGGCAATTATACAAAGTTTAAATTCACCTACTTTCAGATAGCTGAAAGTGCCAATTTTATCTAGCGTAATTGTTTGATTGGGGAGGCTATCGATCAACCACTGCTCAAAACTTTGTACCGCGAGTGCACTCAGATAAGTTTGCCACTGGCGAGATTCACCTTTAACTAGCTCGCTCATTTGTTTTGCCATTTCAAAATCTTCGGGTTCCAGCCAAATAACTTCCGGTAATAGCAACCTTGCATCTGTTAAATTTCCCGAGGAACCAATCATTATTTTACTCCTTTTTTCGGTGATGCTATAATAGCATCATGCTATGGATGCTATGATGCTATGTTGCTAAAGTAAACCCGAAGCTGCTGAGCATACAAGCTGTTCATTTCGCGGTTTTTCCCCGCTCTAATTTCTTCGGCTGCTTCTTGGAAAAATTCCACATCAGCAAAAGCTTCAATTTGTTCAATCAAGTTTTTGAGATACTCGGGTTCAGGGGGAATTTGAGTCAAACCTTTTTCGTGAGCCTTGGCTATCGTAGAATCAAGAACTTTCTCCACAGTACGAGCGCGTACATTGTTGATAAGTTTTCCGGGATCTAATACTCGCCTCGCTTGATCCCAACTGCTCATTTCCAATAAAGGAACTATTTCTTTGAGAGACATTCCATGACAGTAATATAATTGTAAACCAGTAATAAATTTTCCAGCAAAAATGGCATAAGTTTTGCTTTTTTCTAATTTGGCAATGCAAGCGCTAATTTCTTGATCTATTGATTGAATTAAAGCTGACTTTAGCTGCTGGTGCAAGAATTCCAAAATTTCTTGTTCTTCCACATTTAATTCCTCTGTGGGAGCAAGAGGCAAATCCGGTCTGAGTACGTCGTTTCCAGTATCGGGGTCACGGATTTCCAAAGGTTCTCTGGAACTCCAAACGTCATACTCCTTCAACTGCACTGCTACCTGTTTTAATTCTGCTATCAACTCAATATTGCTCTTGACAGTGACATTTTGTTTCTGCAAGGCAGTTAGCATTTCTTGAAGTTGAGAATTAGAGGGATCGGGGCATTTTTGTACTCCCGCCGATCGGTGTTCGCGCCTGTCTCGGCGGTATACGGCATGAAATATGTTTATTAATTGGCGATCGTACTCTGATAAGCTTTCAACCTGTTTGGGTCTAGCTCGATTTAAAATTGCCCAGTCGCTCAGATGTTTAAACCCAAATTCTGATAAAAAGTTTTTAACTTCTGGATTTTGTTTTGTTTGCAAATAAGCCCAATTGTCTAAGCTCATGCTGGACGGTGAATCAGGCTTAAACGTCCGCAAGACCTCAACAGTAAAAAAATTATAATTAGTTGGTTTAGTTTTGCCGTTACCGTCCAATACAAGTTGAGTTTTTCTTTGGCTATCTAAAACAATTAAAGTTTTACCATCATCATTGAGCACCAACGGCAGCAAATCATTGTAAGTGAATCTTTTTTGACCGCCGAATAAACTGTCAATTTTTTGGCAAGCTTTGAGTATCGAGTAAGAAACATAGCATCTTAAACAAAGCCCAGCAGCAGCGCGCTTGGCTCTACTTATTCCACATTCTTGAGTGAAGAAAAAATAAAATAAAATTGATTGGACGTTCTGATTTAGATTGTTTTCAAAATTAAAAGCATTGTTTTGTGTATAATTTATAAGGATTTGATTTTCCAAAAAATCTTGCGCTTCAGGAATTAAACGATATTCATATCCAACGGTTTCCCTAGCCAAACTAATTCTGCAAAGTTCCCAAAATTTCCACAGCGTTGCACTTTCCCAAACAGGCAATTTTGACGGTTTGGCAGGATAGAAAATATCTAACGCTACACGATTAACCATTTATTTTCTCCTTTGTGTCGATAGACGTCGCCATAAGCTGTTTAGCATTTAAACTGCGTATTTCCGAGCCTGAAACTCTTTACTAGCTTAGATAGCGTCTGAGATTTAAATGGTAAACAGCTTACCTTCCCATAGAATGCTAGACATTAAAAGTTGTGTTTGACATAATTTTTGCATTTCGCCTTGATGGACACTGGATCTTCAACAAATTTTTCCAAAATTTTAAATTACGTCAACTGCTACAAAAATGCTAACTACAATTCGTCGAACATATTTTTAGCCTGCTCTATTCCGCCCCCCTCCTCACCTGTATCATCAAGATTGTAGGCATTAGGTACTCCATAAGCATCAAGGGCTATTCCTGATTTAAAAAAGAAGGCATTGTGACCCGAAAATTGCCAAACAGTATAATTATTAACTTCAAAAAGTTTTTGTTTGCCCATTTTTCCCCCTTTTAGTTTTCAGTAATTGAGTAGAAAAAATCAAGCTACGATAGCAAGTAAAACAAAACGTAGATCCCATTTTTTCTGTCAAAAAACTAAGAAGTATAGGGATTACGGTCTTCTACTTAGCTAAGGGGTGAAACTAAGGTTCATTGATGCAGGAATCAGGCTAGTGTCAGCTATAAATTCATTAAACTCGACTGCTAACTGAGTTACTGCCTGAGAATACCTGACTTGTCCTGACTTCGTGACTGACTTTGACTGTGTATAATTTCTAGAAATTGAGTGGGACAAGTTATGTCGAGATCGCTCAGGGTTCGTCAAGGGTTCATTGAACAAGTGAAATTGGCAATCAAGCGTAATGGCTTTCCCAGCCAAAGAGCTTTGGCTGAGGATGCGGGTTTGTCTCTAGCCACAGTCAGCAACTTCCTGACAGGTAAACCTGTTGACCGTGCGAGTTTTGTAGAACTGTGTCACAGATTGGTACTGAACTGTGAAGAGATAACACAACTGGATGTTGCAGTTCGCTTAGATGAAAAGCCTAAAGCAAGGATTGCCAACAAGCACCAAGACTGGGGAGAGGCGCTTGATGTATCACTATTTTATGGACGCACGGAAGAACTGACGACTCTAGAGCAATGGATTGTAACTGACCGATGTCGCCTAGTAACAGTGCTGGGCATGGGTGGGATTGGGAAAACTGCGATCTCCGCCAAGGTAGCGGCACAAGTACAGCATGAGTTTGACTATGTGATTTGGCGAAGTCTGCGTAATGCCCCACTCCTAGAAATGCTCACTTGTGACCTAGTAGCCTTTGTGTCTGACTTTCAAGAAACGTCTGCCAAGATAGGGCTGCTAATTCATTACCTACGCTCCAGAAGGTGCTTGCTGATTTTGGACAACATGGAAACCATTTTGGAGGCAGGTGAGGCAGGACAATTCCGCAACTGTTATGAAGGATATGGCGAACTGCTTAGAGTAATGGGAGAAACCCCCCACTCTAGTTGCATAATCCTCACCAGTCGGGAAAAGCCAGCTATTATTGTCGCCAATGAGGGTGATAAGCTGCCAGTGAGATCGCTACGATTGAGTGGTTCCCCCGAAGCCGCTCGCGCATTGCTCACTGCCAAAGGACTAACGGGTGATGAAATCCAAAAACAGCAGTTGTGCGCTCGCTACGGTCACAATCCTCTGGCCGTAAAAATTATATCCACCTCAATTCGAGACTTGTTTGACGGGGAAATTGGGGAATTTTTGTCTGAAGATACTTTTGTCTTCAATGGTATTCGGCGATTGCTAGACCAACAATTTGAGCGCCTTTCGCCTTTGGAGAAAAGCATCATGTACTGGTTGACGATTAACCGTGAAGGGACGGCGATTGCCGAACTCGAGTCAGACATGATGCCTGCGGTGCATCGGGGAAAAGTGTTGGAAGCTCTAGAAGCTCTGTGGGGGCGATCGCTGATCGAAAAGGCTGCACCTACGCTGCTGGCAAAGCAGTCTGGCCTCTACACGCAACAACCTGTGGTGATGGAGTATGTGACGGAACTCTTAATCGAGCTTTTTTATGAAGAAATTTCTACAGAAGAACCCGGATTATTGCTTAGCCATGCTCTGATGAAAGCAACGGCTAAGGACTATATCAGAGCTAGTCAGATTCGCCTGATTTTAGAGCCGATTATAGATAGACTACACGCTACATTTAGATCCCCGAAAAATATTGAAGATAAACTGCAAAGGATTTTAGTCAAATTCCAAAAAGAAGCTTCTGCTTCATCAGGCTACGGAGGCGGAAATATTATTAACTTATTGAGTCAAAGCAAGATTAATTTAGCCAACTATGACTTTTCTCATCTGACAATAAAGCAAGCCGACCTGAGACAAGTGAATTTGGCTGGTGTCGATTTCCAGAACACCGCTCTTGCTAAATCCGTATTTGCTGAAACCTTAAGTAGTGTTTTGTCGGTAGCTTTTAGTCCAGATGGAAAACTTTTGGCGACAGGCGATGTGGATGGTCTGATTCGCCTATGGCAAGTGGCGGATGGTCAACAACTTTTGACATTGAAGGGGCATACGGGTTGGGTATGGGCAGTCACCTTCAGTCCCGATGGTAATACTCTAGCCAGTGGCAGTAATGACACCTCTGTGCGGTTGTGGGATATTGCTGAAGGCTACTGTATAGGGGCTTTGCACGGTCACACCAGTGGAGTCTGGTCGGTTAGCTTCAGTCCAGATGGTAATACTTTAGTCAGTAGCTCTCAAGATTCCTCAATCCGGCTGTGGGATGTTGTCTCCCACTATAACTGCCTCAGAGTGTTGCATGGTCATACGGAGGGGGTATGGGCAGTCACCTTCAGTCCAGATGGTAACACTCTAGCTAGTGGCAGTAATGACTCGTCAGTTCGGCTGTGGGATGTAGGTGACGGTGAAGACTTAAGAGCTTTGCACGGTCATAGCAGCGGGGTACGCGCAGTTAGCTTCAGTCCAGACGGTCAGACTCTGGCAAGTGGCAGTAATGACTCCTCGGTGCGACTGTGGGATGTACGTGAGGGTGAAGCCTTAAAAGCTTTGCAGGGCCACACCAGTGAGGTACGCGCAGTTAGCTTCAGTCCAGACGGTCGTACTCTGGCAAGTGGCAGTAATGATGCCTCGGTGCGATTGTGGGATGTCGCTGAAGGAGACTGCATAAGAGCTTTATACGGCCATAGCGCTGGGGTACGCTCAGTAGCTTGGAGTCCCGATAGTCAAACCCTGGCTAGTGGTAGTTACGATCAAACAATTCGGTTATGGGATGTGCCACAAGGTAGGTGCCTCAAAACTTGGCAGGGTAATAGTAGTGGGATACGCTCGGTCACCTTCAGTGCGGATGGTCAGACTCTAGCCAGTAGCAGTTTAGATTCCCTAGTTCGAGTGTGGGATGTCGTTGAAGGTCGCTGTGTAAGAGCTTTGCACGGTCACACCAGTGCGGTATACTCGGTCAGCTTTAGTCCGGATGGTCGTACCCTGGCTAGTGGCAGTGACGATTCTTCAGTGCGATTGTGGGATGTGGCCCACGGTCAGTGCCTACTAGCATTGCCAAGTCACACCTGGGTGCATTCAGTAGCTTGGAGTCCGGATGGTCTTATCTTAGCCAGTGGCAGTAATGACGCCTCAGTGCGGTTGTGGAATGTAGTGCAAGCTAGCTGTGTTAAAACTTTGCACGGTCACACCAGTTTAGCCCCCTCAGTAGCTTGGAGTCCCGATGGTCTTACCTTAGCTAGTAGCAGTGCTGACCAAACAGTTCGGTTATGGGATGTTGCCGAAGGTCACTGCATTAAAACTTTGTACGGTCACACCGATTGGATATGCTCAGTAGCTTGGAGTCCCGATGGTCTTACCTTAGCCAGTGGCAGTAATGACTCTTCGGTGCGGCTATGGAATGTACTGCAAGATAGCTGCCTCAAAGTTTTGCACGGTCACATTGGTGGGGTATGGGCAGTAGCTTGGAGTCCAGATGGTCTTACCTTAGCCAGTGGCAGTGCTGACCAAACAATTCGGTTATGGGATGTTGCCGAAGGTGACTGCCGGCAAGTTTTGCACAGTCACACCAGTTGGGTGCGCTCAGTAGCTTGGAGTCCGGATGGTCTTACCTTAGCCAGTGGCAGCCAAGATGAGACTGTCAAGCTTTGGGATGCCAAAACAGGTGAGTGCCTCAAAACCCTGAGAGCTGATCGGCTCTATGAAGGCATGAACATCACAGGTGCGATAGGATTAACGGAAGCGCAGAAGGCAACCTTGAGGGCCTTGGGGACAGTGGAGGATTAATGAGGAAGGAGTTTTATCCTTAGACGGAATCTTACCTCACACCCTTTAAAAGTTGCATTTCAAACCCCCATCAGTGGGGCGCTCGGACTTGAGCCAAGGTTCGCTACATGACTACAAGGTCAGTGAAACCTCTAGCAAATCGAAGGCTTTCTGCTGTAAAGAACTCGGTATCGTTAGTTTTAGGACTTACGCATTGACAAATCAGCCCAAATATGAAGCAAGTGCTAAAATTACGAAATTCCTTTGGCAGGTAAAGTTTTGACCATCACAAACAATTGCAAAAAGCCCTTAAATGTAGAGTTTTTGCGAGGATATTAATAGGAACTTAGCGGTTAGTTAATATTCAGCTTTTAGACCTACTTTTTGATTCAGGTAATGCAGAATAAAATCACGGGCTACTTCTAACGATAAATTTCTTTGAATTTCATACCAATTATCAATCAATGCCTCTGCCCTCATCAATTCTAATTGGGGCTTGCTGAATAATCGATCGCTTTCCCAATAACAGAAGCGATCGATATATTCAACCAGAGTTAAATATGAGTTTTTCCGGCTTCAATTTGAGTAAAACATAAGTGTAGATTATATTAAACCCAAAAACAGGCATTGCTTTCCCCGAACGGCATAAAAACACAAAAAAAACCCGGCGCCACCAGGTAGAAAGGTTCATTACTAAAAAAGTAATCGCAATGGCTGTTTGCGAGGTATTGTCAAGTTTTGTCATTACCAGATTCAGGCCAAATCTTCGTTTGCCTTGCCCAAATTTGCCCTCAATTGCCTGACGAATCCTCTCATCTTCTTTAGCTTGCTTCTTTTTTGATTTACTGACGGTGGCTGGGGGTCTTCCCAAGGGCGGTCCACTGATTCTAATTCCTCTTTCTTTGCACCAAGCTCGGTTTGATCTTGTTCGATAAATGCGATCTGCATGAACGGACTCTGGATAATATCCTGTGAACCTATGATATGCTTCTACTTGTGCTTTTAAGTCCCATGATTCGTTAAAGTTATCCCAGCTCATCCGGTCTAAAAATACATATCCTTCAAAACAACTGGCTGATAGTTTGGCTCCAAACTCTACGCTTTTTCCGGCTTTTCCTCTGACTATGGGACGGATATGGGGTTGGCTTAAACTTACTATTCTATCCTCAATGCTCTGTTTATTGTTATCAAATAACCATTGCTGTTGGCGATAGACTTCTGTGAGGACTAGCAAGGTTTTATATTGCTTTTTATTCAGACCTTCTAGGCTCGCACCCGCATCAATTAGCTGTTCAATATGAGCTAAGTTTCTTTTGATATATTGAAGTTGTTTTTTAATTGCCTGTCTTTTCTTAGTGCGGGATGGTCTTCTTTGTTTGGCTATTAATAAGTAATTTTTTCGGGCGAGATTACGGTAGGTTATTGGTTTTTTCGCGATTTGACTTTTGAGCTGTTTATACAGGATATCTATCATTTTTTCGGTATGAACTCTGGCTCTGTTTAATAGTCCTAAGTCTGTCGGATAACTAATATCGGCTGGAGCACAGGTTGCATCTATGATTAGTTTTCCGCGATTGGGTGACTCATTTTTGGCGTCCGAATCCTTTTTTTTTTCTGGTTTGACTGGCGTGATGGAGCGAATTTTTTCAACCATTCGTTCGTTAACTTTATTAATTAGATTCGGACTAATTCTTTGGCGAAAATGAACTAATAGAGATGGGTCAAAGGGTAGCTCGTTACTGTAGCTTGATTGACCAATAAAGTATTGTAGATAAGGGTTTTCACGGATCTGTTCTACTGTTTCCCGATCGCTAATTCCTAATTTTTCCTTAATTATTAATGCCCCCAACGCCATGCGAAAAGATTTTGCAGGGGCTCCCATTTCTGTGGGGAAGTTTTCAGCATATTCTGCTTCAAACTCTGACCACGGAATGAGTTCGGCCATTTTTACCCAACGGTTATCTGGTGACAACCTTCCACATGAGGGGAGTTCAAAGTCGGAGGGTGATAGGAGAGCAAGCTCAGCTTTTCTGTACACGAGCGCAAATGGTGATGCACGGGTTTTGACCTATTTTACCTGTTTTTCACGGCGATGACGGACGAGCGCGCGATCGCATAACCCAGCCCTCGTAAATCTTTTGGCCTTTATTCAGCAAGCCCTATTTAGACTCCGCTAAAAGAAAATATGTGTACTTGGATAGGTCGCAGAGTGCGGTGGATGGCTTAGTTCTGGTTCTAATATTTTTTCTCTCCTGATAACTTGAGCAATTTTACCCAATCCTGTTTTTTTTAGGAATTGAATTCACCTCTATTCCAGATATACACAATAGAGTTATTTTGTCAATGCGTAAGTCCTAAGTTTGTCAAAGCTAGCTGAAACACCCCCCAATTTAGGCTGCACCTGGTTTTTAGTAATCGTCGCCAAATTAGTCAGCAATGTCCGAAAACTTTGAACTGGAAAACACTCAGAATTACGTTTGGTTGAAGCTTTCCGCCTAGCCGAAGTCTCAGATTTATTCGGGACAACAACTGAAGTAGGTTCCAGAGGCTCTAACCAGTCTTCCTCCTCAAATAGCAGCGGCGCTAATCTCTCGCGCATATGCTATTCCACATAATAAGCCAACAAGCACAAAAACACGTGCGTTCGGATTCCAGAAACTAAACAATGGTAAATCGGACACACCTTCAAATCAATACTTTTATAACAGCGAAATGCTTGCTAGACTTGAGACAAACTTTTATAAGCCTTCACCGTTGAGGAGTCATCTAAGACCGACTCTGAAACCGAAGTGCGAATCACATACATCCCATGTAAATTGCTGACGCTGCAATTTTCTCACTGTTTCGTTCGTAGCTGAAACTTTGGTCGGTAATCGACCGATTAAAATGCTTAGCTACTTGGTAGCGATTGATAATTTTCCCCACTCTCACCACAATTTTTTCGGATCCCGTTAACCCACGTTTAGAACGATTTGTTGCCGCGACGATTTTGTCTAATTCTTTCTCCGTTGCTTGTAGCAGTGCTTCCCTAGTAGCAGCTCTTTCTAGGGCTAAAAACGGATTGACCCCAGCGATTAACTTCTCTCCTGGATAATCTAGGGATTGAATGGCAGCTAAATCTTTTTGGTCAAACAGTGACAGTTGTATCGCAAGAGTGTTCTACCAACTCTCGGATTTGCGGCGCTCTCAATGCTGTAATGAGCGTCTAAACCCTCTACCCCCTTTAATTTTTTTTCAATCCCTGCACTCGTAAGTACACCTCGATCGCCCACCAATACTAACCGTTGAATGCCAAACCGAGTGCGAACTTTTTCTAGGATCGGACTTACAGCAGATTGCAGGTAAATAGAGTACATGTAGAGTACACTTAAAATAAGGGCGTTGCTGATTTATGGTATGAAAGGCTAAATATGCAAGTCATATAAACCAGTCTCCACAAAGCTTCTGGCTTTTTAAATTATTTTTTTTATACCCTAATTCAGCAACGCCAAAATAAATATATTAGCAGTAGCAGTAATGAAACCATTACCAATCGAACTTCAAGAAAAAGTGGTCAAAGCTTACAATCCGGGTAACACATCAAGCACGAAAACTAGCTACCAGATTTGATGTGAGTAAGTATGAGTGTTGAACGACTATTAAAGCGCTACCAACTTACAGGAGATATCCAACCACAACGTCGGCGGTGGAAACCAGAAAAGTGAGTTGAATGGATATTCAAGCCAACTTCATGAGCTGGTAGAAAAATATCCTGATAGCACATGAGTCAGAATATTGTGAATATTGGGGTAATATTTACGGGCAATGGATAAGTCCTAGTACCATGTGCCAAGAATTAAAAAGGCTGGGGCTAAAAAACAAAAAAAGACGCTCTTAGGCAGTCAAGCGGCGACAGATTGGGTGCAAAAGTTAAGAGGAGAATACTGGGAAAAAGTGAAAAATATAGCTCCAGAGAACCGGGTTTTTCTGGATGAAATGGGGGTTTTACTCGGTTTAACTAGAAAGTATACTCGCTCACTTCACGGCACTCCTAGTATGTGATTTTAAACTCTTTAATCGTGGTGTAAACATCACAGCAATTGGAGCTATTAGTATAAAAAGTTGCTAGCATTAATGACAATAAATGACTCAAGGTATGCAAGGCATTTGAATTGTTTATAGAAAAAATTTTACTGCCGAAATTGTGGGTAGGAGCGGTAGTAGTAAGGGATAATTTACCACCACGTAAAATAGCTTCAATTGCACCGATGATTCAAGCAGTTGGCGCAAATATTATTAACTTATCACCGTATTTTCCCGATTTAATCCCATTGAATTAGGGTAATCGCAACTTAAGTCTTTTCTGCGTAAGTTTTCTCCAACTACAACAAAAATGATTGATACATTAATTGCCGTCGCACTAGATTTAATAAATCCTCAACATCTAAAAAACAGGTTTACTAAATGCTGCTACTGTCATCTATAAACTTGCAATCTGCTGTATGATGTGAATGTAGCGGCAAACCCCCCGTGGTTGCCCCTATCCATAGGATTGTTGCGTCCAGGACTAACTACACTTAATTAGTTCGGGACGCATAAACTCTATCGGGTGCATCTCACGTTTGCAAATATATGAAAAAAGGGCGAAAATGAAAAAGCTAGTAAAACTGTGAAAAAAGATGAG
>NZ_JAUBPW010000114.1:0-11905 GCF_036700965.1 Microcoleus sp. Pol8_D6
GGCGGCGGGTTACGTCTAGTTCGGCACTCATGCGAAGGTTTTCTACTTTTAGCCGATCGTTCAAAACCAATATTTCTCTATTAGCTTGGGCTAATTGTGCGGTGCGTTCTTCTACTTTTTGCTCTAGGGTTTGATAAAGTTGGGCATTTTCTAGGGAAATAGCAGCTTGGGCAGAAATTATGCTCAATACTGCTAATCTGTCTGCTGTAAAAGCGCCAGTTGCGAGATTGTTTTCTAGATACAAAATGCCGATGAGTTTGCCTTGATTGATGATGGGGGCGCACAATACTGATTTGGGTTGATTAATTGCAATATAAGGCTCTGCGGTAAAGGTTCCTTCGCGGACGGCATCGTTTAAAACTACATCTGACTGAGTTCTTGCGACATAGTTGATAATAGATGTCGGGAGCTCCTGACTGTTATTAACAGCAAGAGATTGCAAGACTTGGACGGAACCGTCAACGTCTCCGGCAGCTTCAATTCTGAGTTCGCCCCTGCTGTTTAGCAAGATAAGAAAACCTTTTTGAGCTCCGGCATTTTCAATGGTAAGTTTAATTAAGTTTGACAGCAAGGATGCTAATACTACTTCGCCGGATATTGCTTGCGATGCTTTGATTACTGTGGTAAAGTCAAGCATTGATGAGCTGCTGCTGCCTGTGGATGTTGGCGGAAGGGATGTGGTTATGGCAGAAAGGTTTGTACCTGTTGATGTTTGTCTCAGCCATAGCTGAGGGTAGCGTTTTTCTAAGTCTTTAACTTTGGCTGCTGCACCCCAGCGGAGATAAGAATAGCGGGCATTTTGCAGGTAGGTATTGGCAATCAATGTCTTATTTTTAGATAAGTAAAATTTGGCAGCTAGTTCGTAGGAGAGGGCTTCTTCGTTGATGTATTCGTTTTCTCCAGCGGTGGCGATCGCGCGATCGTACCAGTCCATTGCTTCAAAGTTTTCTCCTTGAATGCGGCACAATTCTGCTTCTATTAGTTCTACTTTCTGCAAGTAATTCATCGGTGCGTGAGTTGCCAATACTTTCAGTTTATCCAGATTGACGGCTACTTCTTCTAAAATTTGTTCGCGATCGCTCTGGCTGACATCAAAGTAAACCGCAAGTCGCACCAGAGAATCGTAGAAATAAAAGAGGGGCGCAACAAGCGAACCAACCACTCCAGCTAAAGATGGCGCTGCTAAGTCAGCATATTTTACAGCTTCAGCAAATTCTCCAAAGAGATAACAGAGAAGCGTTTTTTGCAAGTAAATAATAAAAACTGCACTACGATTGTTTTTTTGCAGCATCATAGGCAACTGCGTGTCTTCATTATATGCTTCCCCCATTAGCTTGCAAGGATTCTCCGAGCGATCGATTAAGTTGAGAACTACCTGCCGGATTACTTCATTGCTGGTCAAATCAAATTCTTGCTTGAGTTGGCGTATTATGCCATGGTAGGCAGCTATTTCTCTTTCCAATTCTGTGAGTTCTTTGCCAACAAAATAGCTATGCCAGCAGTACACACTGGCATTGTGGCAGGCATTTCCTATGTCTCCGGTTTCCAAACCGATTGCCCAACCATCATGCGACAGCTTTAAAGTTTTCCTAACCGATTCTTTGTAATGTTTGACAAAAGCATTAACGCAGTGAAGCGTGTGTGCTTTAACTGTGCCGGCGTTAATTCGCTCCAGCAAATGTAAAGCCAGTTCGCCAAATCGATAGCCAGATTCTATGTCGTTGAAAATCGCGCTAAAAAGCATTCCACAACGGGCATAAGCGGGCAAAGAATAAGGATTATTGCCATATTCTAGGGATAAATTTACCAGTTTAAAAATCAATAAAGGCTGGAGTTTTGGGAAGGAAAAATAGGCAACATCAAGAGTGCTGGATATCACCTGCATGGCTGCTAATTTGTCCGGGGCTGTCATCAGTGGTAAATCGATTAAATCTTCGATTTCTCTGCCTGTTAGCGCTGCCTGAGTTGCTTGCAGCGCCGCCTCAATATCTGTCGTATTGGGCTGTTTGGGAAAATGTATATCTAACAGTTCTAGCACTGATAAAGCTGTGTCTAATGCTTGCTGGAACTGGCTTTGGGCTAACTGAGAGCGAATTTTTACTTGATAGACTTTTACTTTATCGATCACTGTTTTGGCTTGTTGCAGCACGGAAGTTGCTAATTCCTCCATCTGCTCGAAATCGGTACTGATGTAAGCGGCTTCTGCTGCTTCTTCGTAGAGATTCAGCGTTAAGTCGTATTGGGTTTGCCAACTGTCTGCACTTAATAATTGCCTGCCCGCCGCGAAGTAATCTAGTGCTGATTTATAAGCAGCGGAAACTTTGGCTTTTTTGCCTGCTAAAAGGTTGAGCGCTGCCAGTTCATTGCGCTGTGGCTGCGTGGCAATTAATTCGCTGCCAAAGTTGAGGTGATTGACGATATCAAATATTTTATGTTGTCGCTGTTCCGGCGTAGTATTTTCCAACAAAAGTTGTCCGACTCGATAGTGAACAACTTGCTTTTCTGGTTCGGGAATTAGAGAATAGGCGGCTTGCTGGACGCGATCGTGCAAAAATTTGTAATAAACAGTTAAATCTTCTGAACTTTGCTCTAATTCTAGAAATCTGTAATCATTCCCCACGGGAATAATTAAATTTTGCCTAACTGCTTCCAAAAGTTTCTCGTTAGTTGCTTTTACTGAATTTTCACTAACAATCGCCAACATTTTTACGTCAAATTGGTTGCCAATGCAAGCAGCAAATTTTAATATTTGCTGTGTTGCCTGGGACAGTTTTTGAATTTTTCCTGCCATCAGTTCGACTACATTGTCAGTAATTCCCTTGGCTTGAATTTGCTCTAAATCCCACTGCCAGTCTCCCTTTGCCCCCTCAATCTTCGGAGAGGTGGGTCCAAATTTCAACAGTTTCTCAGCATAAAGTGATTTGAGAAACTCGTTAATAAAAAAGGGATTGCCTTGAGTTTTTTGCAGGACTAACTCTGCTAAGGGCAGGGCTTTTTCGAGATGGCATTTAAGAGTATCTGCAATTAAATAATTGACATAATTTAACTTTAAAGGTAAGAGGGAAATTGAATTAATTACGCATCCAGTTTTCTGAATCTCATTAATTGTTAACATCAGCGGATGGGCGGCAGTGACTTCATTATCCCGATAAGCACCAATCAGAAACAGATATTGCATATCTGGGTCGGTGATTATCAATTGAAGCATCTGCAAACTTGCGGAGTCTGCCCACTGCAAATCGTCGAGAAACATGACTAAGGGATGTTCAGGCTTGCAAAATACGCGGATGAAGTTATGCAATACTAAATTAAACCGATTTTGGGATTCAGCGGAAGGAAGTTCGGATAATTCTGGCTGCTTGCCCACTATTAATTCTAATTCGGGAATTACATCAATAACGACTTGAGCGTTAACTCCAACTGCTGTTAATATTTTTTCGCGCCACTGTTGGAGTTTGACTTCTGTTTCTGCGAGCAATTGCTGCACTAATTCTTGAAAAGCTTTAATGACGGCGCTGTAAGGAATATTTCGCTGAAACTGGTCAAATTTCCCGGCGATGAAATAACCTTTTTTTCGGGTAATGGGTTTGTAAATTTCTTGTACTAATGCTGATTTGCCAATGCCGGAATATCCGAATACTAACATCATTTCGGAATGTGGTCGGCTGTTGGGGGATGGCTGAGTGTCTGAGGTTAGACTTTCTGCTTCTTCCTGCAAGCTACCTGCAACTCGCTCAAATGCCGCCAGCAGGCTTTCTATTTCTGTTTCTCGGCCGTAAAGTTTTTGAGAAATTTGAAACTTATCTGAAATATCGTGCTGACCAATAGGAAAGTCTTCTATCTTGCCTTGAGTTTGCAGTTGAGTGAGACATAACTCTAAATCTGCTTGAATTCCCCAAGCGCTTTGATATCGCTCTTCTGCGGTTTTTGCTAACAGTTTCATTACGATATCTGAAACAGGTTTAGGAATCTCTGGATGGACTTCTTGGGGCGGAAGGGGTTGTTTAGCGATGTGACAGTGTACTAATTCGATCGCGTCATTACCTTCAAAAGGCAGTTGATTGGTTAGCAGTTCGTAAAAAGTTGCACCTAGGGAATAAAAATCAGCGCGGTAATCGATGCCGCGATTCATTCTTCCGGTTTGTTCGGGTGCGATATAAGCTAAAGTTCCCTCTAAAACGTTGGGACTTATTAGGGTAGGATTTTCTATAGACAAGACTGTCGAAATGCCGAAGTCAATAATTTTGACTTCCCCGGTTTTGGGGTTGATAATTATATTAGATGGGTTAATGTCTTTGTGGATAATATTAGAGCTGTGAATCTCATCCAACATCTCGACAGCTTTGATAGCGATGGGGAGAAATTCCGCTAAGGTTATCTGACGTTCCTGCCGCCATAAACTTAAAGATTCAGCGCCCTCATCCTCGAAGACGATGGCAAGAGAATTATGATATTTTTCTAAGCTGTAAGCTTTAACAAAGCCTGAGAAATTCAGAGTTTGACTGATTTGGTATTCCTGCTGGTATCTCAGCAGTTGTGCTGGCGTTGGCAATTCTTCTTTCAGCAGCTTGAGGATGATCGGTAGGGGTTCGGCGTAGCCGTCGCGTAGCGAATCGCGATCGCGAATTCCGCGATAAACTAAGGAATTTTCGCTTTCATAGATTTGGGTTAAAATCTGATATCCGGGAATGCCAAGCATAGTTTAAATTGTCCGTTTTGAGCTTTTGCGCTTTCTGTGCAGCAGTTGCAACCCCATCTTGCCATTATTGCTCATATATGAATGCAGTGGGAGATCGATCGCTGCCCCTGCATAAAAAACGACTGTTTGCAAAATCGGGGTGCTTCCTAGTGCGAGAGATTCAAAAGTAGCGAGAGAATAGCTTTGGATATTTTGGGAGATGTCTATTGTTAAAACATTTGATAGGCAATGGATCTTACTCCTGACTTCTGACTCTTGACTCAGGACGAATGCTAGATATACAAATATTTGTGCCTTCTCCCCATGATGTAGGGTGCGCACGGCGCACCTTACACATCTGGAATCACCTATAACCTAATGATTGCAACTTAATTTCAACTACAAATATTTCTGGAACAACAAACCCATTTTCTCCTTAGTTGCCGCCGGCACTTGGTCCAGCCGAGTCAGAATTGCATATTTTAAAGCTGAATGTGCATCAGATACTGGGGGATTTTCTGTTAGTCTACGGACTGTTTCTTGAATGACTTTTTGAGCATTCTCTGCATTGCGGTGCAAATTTGCTATTACCATTTCTACTGTTACGCTGTCGTGATCCTCGTGCCAGCAGTCATAATCGGTGACTAATGCTAAAGTTGCGTAGGCAATTTCTGCTTCTCTGGCTAATTTTGCTTCCGGCAAATTTGTCATTCCGATGACTGTCGCCCCCCAACTGCGGTAAAGGTGGGATTCTGCTTTTGTGGAAAATGCGGGGCCTTCCATGCAGACATAAGTGCCGCCCCGGTGCAGGGTAACGTCGGTGAGGTTCAAGGATTCGATCGCACTTGCCAATACTTTAGCCAATTCGCCACAAACCGGATCGCCGAATGTGATGTGAGCGACTATTCCTTCTCCAAAAAAAGTAGAAACTCGATTTTTTGTACGATCGATAAACTGATCCGGCACTACCATATCTAAAGGTTTCGCCTCAGCTTTCAGAGAACCAACCGCCGACGCTGAGATTAAATACTCAACTCCCAAACTCTTCATTGCATAAATATTTGCGCGATACGGCACTTCTGAGGGCAAAAAAGTGTGGTTGCGGCCGTGTCTAGCCAGAAATGCTACCGGCGTACCGTCCAATGTTCCCACAATTGCGGCATCCGATGGTGATCCAAAAGGTGTATCAATTTTCACCTCTTCAATATCTTTGAGGGCCTCCATTTTATACAAACCGCTGCCGCCGATTATTCCGATTTTTGCTTGTGCCATTTTTACCCTCTGCTTGAGTTTTACCACAGTGATTCTATCGGGCCATCGTTCAGTTGGCGTAAAGATAATTCAAGATTTCGTGACAAAAGTCACCCTGCATACACTATTTTGTCACTAAAATTATGTGATCGCAATCACAAAGTAGCTTCACAAAATCTTTAAAAATAAAGGTACATAGTTCTGTTACTTATTTTTAGGGTGTTAAGACCATGACAGTCAGCTCTGCTAACCTCCCCAAAATCTCGATCGAGGCGATCGTCGAGCGCATCTTTGCTTTTCGCCAGATTACCCCCCTTGACAGACGGCTGCTGAAATCAGCAATGCTAGCCCAGAAAGGTCTGAACGAAAAAGACCAGTGTCACATCAACCGAGTTTGTCAGGGCATCCAAAACGGATTGATTTTAGTTGTAGAATAAATTTGCAGCACGATCTCTTGCGAGCTCAACAAGCTGTGTTAAAATTTGTGTCTGAGTTTGTATTTGCTGGAACTGAGTTCGGGCGGTGTTTTACTATTTTTCGGCGCGCGATTTTTCGACATCACAAATAATATTATTTACATCTTATCGATCAAAATTTAACAGCCAAAAGCCTGTATAAGTCATGCCACTATCATCGGGCTGGACTAACAAAAAATGTAATCCTTTACTTAATTGCTTGCGCTGTTGGTAAATTTGGGCCGCGGCTTTCACCTCGCTATCTTCAAAAGTAGCCACAACCCACCTATCTACTAACCCAGCTTCCAATATCAATCCGTCTGGTTCTCCAGCAATATAATTCAAAGCAAAAGGTTTCGCATCCTGAAGCCATCTAGCCAACCGCATAGACTGGCGTCCACCGTCAATCACAACTCCCGGTACGGTTACTGTTGAGGCCAAGCCCAAATTCAGCGGTAACAGCAATTCTGGCATTTCCAAAATTGGCAGGGGACGCCCTTGGAAAGCCTCTTCAATCTCGCCGGCGGGTAGGGAAGCAAAACGCCAGCCATCGCCCCAGAGGTTTTCGGGTAAGGGTACGGGCGGCGGCGAGTCGAGGGCGATCGCGCTGTAAGTTTCACCTGTATAATTAGGCATACTCGAATATTCTTTGGCGCGTTGTTGCAGCAGCAATTTCAGAGCCGCAGTGCGCCGAGTCGCTTCCACCTTGACACCCAAAGCTTTGCCCGCAGCTTCGATTAAGCCCAGAGACTGAGGCCTAAATACTTGAATCAATTCGGGCAAATTTTGGGTTTCAGCTTGCTGCTGCAACTGCGAAGCTAGCCAATTAGAATTTGCGTCCCCCTGACGGCAAACAGCGCTAAATTGAAAACTGCCTTCCGAGTCGCAAATTAAGAGTTCCCAGAGTGGTTTGGCAGTTTCGTCTTGGAGAGGGCGGCGGTAAAAATCGGCTTGCCAAATACGCATAAATAATTAAAAAATAAAATCTACAACTCGATAATTTTAATATAGCTTGGTGACAATCCGATACAATACCGAACTTTTAAAAAAACTTCGAGCTATATATTCTCAGTTCATAGTCAAAAAAACGGCAACTGTAGGCCCGCGAGCCAAACCGTGAGAGTAATCACTCATGTCCTAATCAAAATCTAAAATCTACAATCTAAAATCTACAATCTAAAATGGTATAACGGCTCGCTTAGTCATTTTTCCTTAGCAATTAGCCATTCCCAAAATCATTTAAGATAGCGAACCAAATACATATCCAATTCGCCCTTATTTTTAGCATAAATTTTTCCTCGGTATTCGCATTCAAAAAAATCTCTAACTAATTCAAAGGTTGTATGAGAAATATTGATATTTCCAGGTACGCCGGAAGATTCCATCCGAGATGCAGTATTAACTGTATCTCCCCAGACATCATAGGAAAACTTTTTATTGCCAATTACCCCAGCAAGTATTGGGCCTGAATGAATGCCAATGCGGATATCCCAATAAGGGATATTTTGTTGAGCTTTCTGTATTTTTCGCAGAGCCATGAACTGTCGAATTTCTATGGCAGCAAGTACAGCGTCAAAGGCGTGTGTTGGGCGAGGGGTAGGAATTCCCGCCGCGCACATATAGCTGTCGCCAATAGTTTTCAATTTTTCCATAGAGTATTTATCCATCACGCGATCGAAATAAGAAAAACAATAGTCTAGTTCGTCAACTAACTCTCGCGGCGTCATTTTTTCAGATAACTGAGTAAAGCCTTTAAAGTCTGTAAATAAAACCGATACGCTATCATAATAAAGTGGTTCCACTTTGCCGTTATTTTTCAGTTCCTCGGCAATTTCAACCGGCAGCACGTTCAACAGTAGCTGATCAGATTTGTGCTTTTCGGCATCGAGCTCGGAATACAGGCTATTTATCTCTTTAAAACGTTCAGCATTGCGGATGGCTGAGGATAGTTGCAAAGCCAAAAGATAGCCAATCCGCAAGTCTTCTTGAGTGTAAGCTCTCGACTTGGTTGTGGCAAAATTAATTGTCCCTAAAACCTTACCTTCGCTTTCCAAAGGAAGGATAATTTGCGAAGCGTAGGGGGATAAAATAGCAGTAGCACCCGCTTCTTGAATTAATTGAGGTTGACGTGTTGTGAAAGCCTTGTGAATAGGGCCGCCCTCTGGGAGGGCTGCAATATCTACAGGGATATGCCTGCCAAATAAGGTCATGCAAGTGTTAGTGCTGTGCAGGCAAACGCTACAGTGTTCAAAGTCTAGCAACCATTTGGCTTGCTTGCCTAGTACCCGCAAAATCTGGTTGAGATCCAGGGTGCGGTTAATGGCAGTGGCAACTTCGTTGACAGCGGAAATGCGAATGGAAAGCGCTTGAGCTTCTGCTAACAAACGGCGGGCTGTCAGCAGAAGTTCTTCTCGATCTAGATATTCTAGCCGCTCGCCCATAATAGGGGTATAAAATATAGATTACAAAGCATCTATTTCGAGGGCTATTGCATCAGTGTATCGGTTGACAAAGCTAAACAAATCTGCTGTCGCAATAATCTCAAAGATTTCTGAATCATCAAGTCCTAAATCCCGCAGGTTTTGGTAATCACTTTCTGTCATTTCCAGCGGTTTTGTAGCAGCCAGCAAGCCAAAGGTAATTACGGCTTTATCACGTTTTGGCAAAGGGCAGTTGGCAAAGTCAGAAACTAGGGTTCGCAGTAGTTCTTCGCTCATCCCCAAGGCTGACAATCCGTGCAGGTGAACTTGGAGAGCGTACTTGCTATTATTTGATTGGGAAATAGCGACGCCGACCATTTCTTTAAGGGTACGGGGTAAGTCTCCTTGCAGAATGGTTCCCCGGAATTTTTTCCAATTTGCTTCTAATATGTCAGGGTTGATTGCCATTGACTTGAACAGGTTGGGGACGATGCCAAACCCCAAGTCTGTCAATATTTCTTCGTACACTGCTTTAGCTTTAGGATCGGTAAGTTGTTCGTATTCTATAAGTGGAAAGTGTGTCATTGTTGTGTTTAATTTTACGGCAGTTAATTGGGGTGGGAATTTACGTGTTTGTTATGTAATGCCACTCAAAAGGCGACCTTACGACCTATCTTGGCTTTAGTCGGATTGATGATAAAATGCACCGCTGTCAGCAAACCGCGAATCATGAAAATGAGCTAGCAACAAATCTGATTCTTGAGGCTGGATTAAACCTGTAATTATAGCAGTAACAGGAACCCATAAAATTCTGTTGCGATCGGGTTTTACGGCTAATTTTAGATTTTTCCAATGGTTGTTGTCAAGTATCGGCAATTCATCTGGCGCGACGGCGTGAAATCTTACCACAACTCTTGAATTAGATAATGCTGTTCCGTTCGCTAATTTTTAGGCAAAAAACACTGTTCGATCGCTCCGGCTCCACAAATGCGCTAAATCTTATGATCCGGCGCGCACAGGGGAAAAAACAAAATGCTGTGCGATCGAGTTTATTGAATTAGTCAGAGGCTCGATCGACAACCCATGCCCCAGATAAGCTAGGCTAACGCCTGCGACTGGAGTTATTATGGGTAAACTGTAAACTTCTATCATTGTCGCTGCATTTGCTATGAACCCTGCCCTGACTCAATTTGGCGCTCAGATGTCCCACCTCACGGGAGTTCGGGCAATTATGAAAGATATTATTGAAACTCTTAGAGCCGGCAGCGGGCAGGAGTTTATCAATTTGAGCGCCGGAAACCCGGTGATTTTGCCGGAAGTCGAGCAGTTGTGGCGCGACTGCACTGCGGAACTTTTGGCGGGCCCGGAATACGGCGAGGTGGTTTGTCGCTACGGTTCGAGTCAAGGTTATCAGCCGTTGATTGATGCGGTGCGGACGGATTTCAACCAGCGTTACGGATTGAATTTGACCGATCGCAATATTCTAATTACTCCCGGAAGTCAATCGATTTACTTCTACGCAGCCAACGCTTTCGGCGGCTACACTACCAGCAAACAGCTTAAAAATATTGTTTTACCGCTGAGCCCAGACTACACGGGTTACGGCGGCGTTAGCTTGATTCCCGAAGCGGTAGTCGCCTGCAAACCCACCCTCGATATTGATGCGGCTGCTCACAGGTTCAAATACCGCCCGGATTTCAGCCAACTGTCGATCGACCAAAGCACCGGTTGCGTCATTTTTTCCCGTCCCTGCAACCCCACCGGCAACGTTCTCACCGACGACGAAGTTAAGAAAATTGCCGATTTAGCGGCCGCTTTCGACGTGCCGGTGTTCGTTGATTCCGCCTACGGCCCTCCGTTCCCGTCCTTGAACTTTACCGAAATGACGCCGATTTTTGGCGGCAATATCGTGCACTGTATGAGTTTGTCGAAAGCCGGATTGCCGGGAGAAAGAATCGGAATTGCGATCGGCGATGAAAAAATCATTCAAATATTAGAATGTTTTCAGACCAATATGTGCATTCATTCGCCGAGATACGGACAGGCGATCGCCACTCGTGCCATTACGTCCGGCGCTCTTGCCGATATTTCCATCAACGTAATTCGGCCATACTATCAAAGCAAATTTGCGATCGTAGAAAGCACTCTAGAACAAGCAATGCCGAAAGATTTGCCGTGGTTTTTGCACCGGGGCGAAGGAGCAATTTTCGCGTGGTTGTGGCTGAAAGATTTGCCAATGACTGATTGGGAACTGTATCAAGAGTTGAAGAAAGTGGGTGTAATTGTCGTGCCGGGAAGTTCTTTCTTCCCCGGTTTGCGGGAAGATTGGCAGCATAAACATGAGTGTTTGCGTATCAGTTTGACTGCAACAAATGATGAGATTGAAACTGCCATGAAACGCTTGGCTCAAATGGTAGAAAAGCTTTATCAGTCAGTAGTTCGTAGTTAGTGGTTATTGTTTGGTTGTTAGTTCTTATATCAAGTCCGGTTGCACCGGACTTGTATAGTGAGCTGATTTCACCTATTCATATACTCCAAAGTTGATAAAATGCTTTATGAGCCATTGATTTAGCTCTATTAAGGATTTCTTTTTCAGTCCACTGATTGGCATTTAATAAATCCGAGTCAAGAGGATAACCTTTGTTAACTAATATTTTGATTTTCTGTTGAAAATCTAAATTTTTTAACTCTTCACTATTGGTTTTTTTATCTACGAGTATTAAATTACCTATACCTCCAACTACATCTTCATTACATTCTTTAGACTGTGGTAGTATATGCTCGATGCTGGTAAATTCATAATCTATAGGTAAGCCATTAATGTTTTTTCCCATAAAGCGACTTAGTATATAAGTAATAACTTTCTTATTTCTAGTTTTGCTTTTGGTATAAATAAGTTTGGTAAATTCTATTTCAAATTCTTCAAACTCAGCTAACTTAGATTTAAGACTTGTACTTAAAGATGAAAATATGGACTGAATTTTGTCATGGTTATTAGTTTGAGTAAGATCCCTAGCATTTTTATAATACCAATTTCCTAAAATAGTGCTACAGTTAGTAGGTGTACCTTTGGTGAATTAGTACCCAAATATAAAGAATAA
>NZ_JAUBPW010000150.1:0-2670 GCF_036700965.1 Microcoleus sp. Pol8_D6
ATCGCATCTATCACGGGATGGGATTATATTCTATCGGCACTAAATACTGTAGCATAATTTTGGAGAATTGGTATTAACGCCTGATTTCTCTGCCCCAAGTTCCTTTGATCGAGTTTTGCTCGGCAGCCCGGTCGATCGACCGCATCTGTGTTACATTTTTTAATATAACGAAACAACGAGAGCGCTGCCATCTGCCGTTGCATGAGCCTTTTCACACAACCGAAGTAAAAAAATATTTTTAAATCGGCGACAGCTTAATAACTAAAAAAACTAAAAATTCATTCATCTCAATCCTGAAAGCACTGGCGAGAGCGCAGCCAATCTAATAGGACGCTCTGCGATCCGACTCTCAGAAACCCGACGTTTTAGCTCTGATTGAAGGTTTGAACGAAGTATGGAGGTTAACCCACCCGCTTCCTGTGTCCAAGACTATCTAAAATCTAAAATCTAAAATCTACAATCGACTCACGAATGGCGAGCGATTATCTTCAAGCTGCCTCCCTAAATCTACCGTCAGGATTGGGAACACAACAATTACGTCAAAAATTAAATAATTTAGTGATAAATCCAAGTTATTTAAAGATTTACCTAAAATGTAAAGATATTAAGTTACGAGCCAAAGGATGATTGTATGGAAGCGCTCCGCCAGCAAGTTACAGTATTGAGCCAACAAGTCGAGGCCCTCTACAAACTCATAGAAAACCTCAATGAAAAGCTCTTGGAGTCTGCCAAGGAGACGAAGCTGACCCAGCAACAGAGAAACGATCGCTCTGGAACGCTAGGAAATGACCAAAACTCCCTCTATCAAAGCTACAGCAGTCTCGACGGGCTCCTCGAACACAAAGACATACTGTTAGATGACAGCTATTTCGACAAGAACTCTCAAAGCTTGGAAAAAGAGCTGAGCGCAGAGATTCAAATCCAGCGCTTAACAGCTCAGCTAACAGCAGCTTACAATCGAATTGCCGCCTTGGAAGAACAGTTGCTCTCCAAAAGAATGCACTCGCAACATCTAGGCGGGCCTAATTAAATATTGCTAGCGGGGATCGGGTACTAATCAAAAACAAATACAAATTGCGTTGATTTATGCTCGTCTACTTATAGAGTTATTGCAGAGAGTTTTTCCGGTCGAGAATTAACAGGAACAATACTGCATGAAAGCGAGATATTGTGTAGAAATAGGAAGGCTATTTCTTTGGTGAACAAGATTTTTTTGACAAACCGCAGAGGGCGCAGAGGACGCAGAGAGATAGAAGAAAGAGAAGAAAGAGAAGAAAGAGAGAAGTTCACAAATCCGGCATCGATTCTTATAACTCAATACGCTTGGGTTAGTGCTAAAAACAGATCCTGCGTAGGTTGGGCCCGTGGAACGAACCCTCCGTTTCACTCCGCCCAACATTTTCGCTACAATTTTCCTTAACTGAACCGTATTGTCTTATAACTATCTACTTAATGTTTAATCTCACAGCGCGAGGCTAAAGCTTCAACAGCGTGGAGGAGTTGAGTTGGAGTCCAATTTGCAGTCAAGCCACTGGCGATCGCACACGCTCCCGCACCGACACCTTCCTTAACATAGCCGCGATCGTAAGCTTGCAATTGCCCGTAGTGAGATCCAGCAAAACTTAGCTGCGCCGCCAACAGAGGCACACCGCCGATCTCATTAGCGAGTCCTACAGTGTCTCCTGTAGGGTCTTCGGCCACCCAGCGCGTAGTCCCCACCGCAACTTGTTTGGGACGCCATACTAGAGCATATTCACGGGCTAAGGCTTGCATCAAAGCGTACACTGCCAGCATTTGCGTACCCCCAGCCAGAAGCACCCCGCAAGTCTGACTCGCGGCGATCGCCATTGCCGCCACCACTATTTGCATCGGATCGCCCACTGCCGCTACCAATTCCAGCGGAGTGCTGTTTTGTCCGCCTATTTCCCACTCAGCATTATGGAGTCCCGCTGTCACCGCAGCCAATTTTTGAGCGTGATTGCAGCGAGGATGAGAACTATTAACTTTGCCTGCCGCTGCAATACCCAAACCCATTAACACGCCCAAAGCAGTAGTCGTTCCCCCAACTACGCACTCCCCTAAGATTAAATAGCTGCCATTAGTTTGAGCAGCCAATTTTGCTCCCCAAATTAATCCTTGTTCGAGCAAATGTTTGACTGTTTCTAGTTCTAAAGCATTCCCAGAAATCAGACACTTTGCCGGAGTACCACCCAAATCAATTGCAGGTACCGGAGGTGGGAGGGGCAAACCAGCATTAAATAGGTAAAGCGGAAGTTCCAAAGCTTCGACTACAGCGCGAGATATCAATACCGGTGAGGCACCCGCTTCTAGGGGTGGCAAAGGATATTGGGGCAACGGTTTAGGGCCGTTATACAAAAATTCTGCATCGGCTAAACAAGTAAATTGTCGATCGTGCGGGGTTGCTCCTGCTGCTGAAATCCCCGGAATTAAGCCAGTAGCGGTAAATCCTAACACGCAGGCAAATATCGGTTTTCGTCCCCGATAGCGATCGAGCCACCGCTGCCCCTGTTCAATTTCTGTATAAATACCAATCATAAATTAGTCATTAGTCATTAGTCCGTAGTCAGCAGTCATTATACCATTTTCCTAAATATTTGCTACAGATAACCCATTTAATATGAATGGATATCCAGTCAAAGAGGCAATCAC
>NZ_JAUBPW010000115.1:0-11311 GCF_036700965.1 Microcoleus sp. Pol8_D6
AGTGATTGCCTCTTTGACTGGATATCCATTCATATTAAATGGGTTATCTGTAGCAAATATTTAGGAAAATGGTATTACTTTCTCAGCTTTGACAACGAGAGAGTTGCACGTCAAACTTTTGAGCTTTTGAATTCACAGGTGGCAATTAACTTTTATTCAGCGATCGTATTTTGGGATGAAAAACGCCCGATTAAATCCAGCATTTTAAATTGTCTTAATCTAGCAAGGCTGGTCGATTGGGATTTTTTAACCGCAGATGCAAGCTGATAAACGCAGATGAGTACACAGGAATTCCTTATTATCAAAAGCAAAGAAACCGGGTTTTTTACCCTTTCTGCGGGTGTAACGAAGTATTTCGCAAAAAAACCCGGTTTCTGACTACTCGTGCGTCAGCCTTATAAACGTAAAATATCGTTTACGGTTGTTTCTGAATGATTAAACCGCAGAGAACACAGAGGACACAGAGTTAGAGATTTAGAGAGATGAATAATTTCTATGTCAATGGATTTGAGATCGGAACATTTGTCATAGCAATCCGCGATAGCGAATAAACACCAAAAGCACCGCCCACGATCCTAATGCGACTTTGACTGCAACCAGGATATTGAGCAAGGGGAGAATGCCACCGCTGAAAAGCGTGCCTAACTCTCCGTGGGGTAACTCATATCCTGACAGAGTGATAACGGACAATACAATGAAAACAAGTACCGAAACCTTCTCCAAAGTCGCGGCGTGCCAGCGCTGGTAGATTTCTTGCATCCACTGCGGTGATGAGGTAATCGCTACCAAGCCGATCGCAGTTCCGCCCGCTACACCCGCTGCAAAACCACCGCCTGGACTTAAATGCCCGCGAATTGCTAGTTCGATACCCACCAACGCGGCAATCGTCGCTCCCAATCGCGCCAAAATAATCGATGGTTGATCGGTAAACTGATATATGGCGCAGGACGGCTTTTCATTGGCTAGCATAAAACTTGCACCCAAGATGGCTATCGTAAATACCACGACTTCAAAGATCGTGTCGTACAGCCGATTTCGCAAAATGATACCGGAAACTGCATTGGTTACTCCACTATCTTGAACAACCAATTCGACGATCGAACTTTGCTGCGATAACTCCATTGTGGGATTGGCGATTAGCAGCATTTTGACAAACAGCGCTATCCCTGATAAAAAGTAAACCCACTTCATCAATGTTTGTCCTCTGCGTCTGGTGTATTTACATAGGTTAGGGTTGTCCCCGGTGATGAAAGTTCGGTTTGCATGATGTCGTAGACACGCCGAACTCTGATTGCGGTGTTATAAAGTTGCGCTTCGCCGCTGTGTTCTAGTTGGTTTTCTGGGGAACAAGCTGCATGAACTTCTTTTTCCATCAGCGCCCGCTGCAATGCCTGTGCACTCGCATAGGGAACCAGTTCCAGGCGCATATGGCGTTTCTGAAAAACTGTGCGGATGTCATCTATCAGTTGCTTAAAATGACCTGCGGTTTTGTTGTTTGGTATAGCATCGCCCTCTGTCGCCTCTTCGATTACACCCAGACGCAGCACGAGGGATGAACGCACCGTCACTGCATAAAGTGTAATCGCGAGCAGGGTGCCCATCAAGGCTTCGGTCAAGCCCACATCCCCCGCGCCTAAAATTGTATACACCAAGGCCGCGATCGCTCCCAATACCCCCCGCAGTACCAATGCGTGGTATGGATTGACCTGAAATACCACCATACCAGCAGCTAACGGTAGCAGAGCGACGAGGACATAAATGTAGCTATTATCGTTCATAGTTACTCCCTGTTTTGGAACAATAGGCCAACACATATCCCAGCATTGTGTTCCAGATTGCTAAGCAAATGATCGCCAGAATCAGCAGGGGCCATTTATTAGGTATTTTCAGCAGCAATCCGACGAGGATCGCCATCGAACCCAGCGTATCTGATACCGAAAGACTGTGCAGTTTATATAAAACCGATCGCTTCCCAAGTAGGAAAGAAGTACCCCAAAACCAGAAAAAAATCCCTATACCGATGCAGGTATAGCTCAATACATCTATTACGATCATGCTTCAGTGATACGTTTGATTATTTGTGCCAACAACATCAATCCAGCATTACCCACACTTAGGATAATCGCCGCCACCACACCGATCATCCAATCATCGCGCCAGACGGATATGACGAGAGCGATGATTGCCGCCTTGGTCGAAATACTGGCAAACGCCAACATTGTTTGCCAGATATCATGATCTTTCCATACCTCGTACATGGGTATAAGGAGAGCCAAAATCATGGCAATTAAAATCAAGTTGTTTAAGTTGTTCAATTGTGTGCACTCCTGATTTTTTCTTACTTAGCTCAATCGAAATTATTCATTTCTCTCTTCTCTTCTCTTCTCTGACTCTGCGTCAAGAGCGGTTAAATCCTTCAGAAACAAAGTTTAGCTATGTGTTTGATGTCCGTCGCACTCGGTGTACTTCGTAAAAACCCTCTTCGTGATATTTCACGACAATCGTCTTAGGAGTAAAAGTAATCAGGAGGACATCTAGGAAGATCAGCAAGGGCGCTCGATGGTTTGGCACTTTTTCCATGATCACATCTTCGTGTCTGTGGGGACGGAAGATGAGTTCAAAAGCTTCCAGATAAGCTATCGGAATCGCCCTGAATATATTACCCGACACCCCCAACCATTCCCTCAAAGGTTCCGGGGGTGCGTAGCTGCGCGGCAACAGGAAAGCAATGATGAAGCCGATCGCAATATTTGCCAAACTAAAATCGGCAGTAAGTAAAAACCAGATCGTCAGTCTTAATATTAGCTGTCCAATCATGTGGGTAATGCCATCCAGAATAGTAGGAGGGAAATCAAGCTCATAAAACCGACCAAATGATCGAATTCTTCAAGCATACGTGGCAGTTTGATTGCTGTTCGTTGAAAAATTAGAAAATAGGCTGACCAACCAACGCCGATGATGGCGATCGCCTTAAGCATATTTTCCAGCGTATAAGCCTGAAGATCAAAAGCATTGGCTCCAATCAGCCCAGCTAGCAACAGCAACACCGCAGGCCAAAAACCGGGTTTGGCTGCTGTTTGTCCGCCACGGGGTAGAAAGATGAATTTAGCAAAAGAGATTGCTGTTCCGACTGCTGCGACATTCATCGCGATCACTTGCCAGGAACCCAAATTCTTCACCGTCAACACCTTTGCCCCAAAGCCAACCAACAAGGGAAACCCAGAGATTGATAAGCTAGCTATGACTAAGGCAATCCAGATATTGGTATCGATCGGCTTCTGTTTCAATTCTTTCAGATTACGACTCGGTAACGATCCTGCAATCAGAAACAGCGACGATTTGACCAAACCGTGGGCCAGCGCATAAAACCCACCCACGGACGGTGCAGCGAGGATAAAGCCCAACTGCGAAACCGTGTGAAAAGCCAACATCCGTTTGCTATCTTTTTCTAAAACGGCATAGAACACGCCCAGCAGCGCCGTCCCGACGCCAAAGATTTGGACGATGGGTGCCACCTCCTCCACCATCAGCGCACAGCGCACGAGGGGATATACCCCCGCTTTGACCACAATCCCTGACAGCAAAGCCGACACAGGCGTTTCTGCTTCCGAGTGAGTTAACGGTAGCCATAACCCCGATACAAACACACCTCCCTTAACCAAGAGTCCCATAAAGATCAGAGCGATCGCCTCTGGGGGTGCTGCACCCAAGCCTGCAAAACTAAACGAATGACTTGCCTTATAAACCAGCACGGCACCGACTAGATAAAATAGCATTGCCGTGTTGCTAATAAATAGATAGCGCAAAGCCACCCAAATCGAGCGATCGGTGCGAGGATAGGCAATCAAGAGAAACGCCGCAATGCCGCTGACCTCTAACCCCACATATAAACTGATAAAGTCAGTAGAGGCAAATGCCGCATTCAGGCTGCCGTGTACCATCAGAATCTGTGCATAAAAAAATGCCGTCTTATCTGTGGGCCAACAGTAGATAATCACCGCTGCTGTGACTAAGGCATTGGTTAAGATAAAATAGCCACTCAAGCGATCGACTAACAACGTGACACTGAAATTATCCAGTAAATCCAGCGTCACCGCTGACGGCATAGCAAAAAGCAGGAACGCATAGGCAGCGGACGCGATCGCTCCGAATATTGCGAGATACTTGTCAAACTTCGGAATCAAATAAATAGTAAATCCGACCAAAAACGGGAGTCCAATCCAGGCTAGCGTCAGGGTATTCATGGGGTATTATTCATCTCGATTTCGTTACTTTCTAATGTCGGATTATCTCGTGCCAGCTTCATCACACTGACCAGCATTAAAGCCTGAATCGAAAAGCCGATCACGATCGCCGTTAAGATCACCGCCTGGGGAACCGGATCGGCGTAAGCGACATTTTTCCCCTTTGAAATAATTGGTGTCAGCCAGCCTTCTCGCGATGCCACCACCACGTAATAGGCTATAACCCCTGTACTCATGACATCCATACAGACGATTTTCATGATCAGGTTCTTTTTGAAGATAATACCAAAAAATCCGCAAAATACTGTCGCCAATACCAATGCTTCTAACATGGAAATTGCCTGTTGGATAAGGGGTTTTTGTTATTATATTTGAAGAGACGTATATTATTTCTAATGAAACTTAGACATTTTCTAGCCGCTCAAAGACCTGAAAAGCTGTCTAGGTAAGGGAAAGAGTTTGATGCCCTGTCAGAGCTGAAATCCTTGTCAGCTCTGGATAGAACCCAATTCAAGCTCAAACCCTTTACCTGTCTTTGTTTGCAGCAATTTTTAACGTAATTTTTGTCTAAGTCGCGTTACGACAACGAAATCTGATCTTCCATCAAAATCGGTATCAGACCACTCGTGCCTCCAGGACTATAATTGTGATACTTGCGTCCAGGATTGTTCAATTTAACTGGGGCGAACATCACTAAGTTCAATCATTCCGCAAGGCTGCGATCGGGTCTAAGCGAGCCGCATTCCGAGCCGGTAGCACTCCAGCCAATAAGCCTACAGTAAAGGATAGCCCAAAACCTGCTGCGATCGACCATACAGAAACCACAAACGGAAATTTGAACGCTGTCGAGGCCCCAAAGGCGATCGCAATTCCCAACCCAATACCCGCCGTTCCCCCCACCGTGGAAACTAAAATAGATTCCGCCATAAATTGAATGAGAATTGCTGCATTAGTAGCGCCTACTGCTTTGCGAATCCCGATTTCCTTAGTGCGTTCCACAACAGACACCAACATAATATTAGCAATACCGATACCGCCCACCACCAAAGAAATTCCGGCGATCGCTCCGATCATAACCGTAAATAAACCTATCACATTGCTAAAAGTATTAACTATTTCAGCTTGATTGACAACTCGAAAATCATCCGGTTGTGGCGGATAAATATTGTGGCGCAAGCGCATGATGTTTTCTACTTGAAATTGAGCATCAGCTAAATCCGCTTCGCCCGCAGTTTCCAACCAAAAACCCGATATCGCAATCCCCGCTAAAGAATTTCTCCCCACAATCCTCGAAGACATATTTTTGAGGGGAATATACACTCGATCGTCCTGATCGGTTCCCCCTACAGACCCCTTGCTTTCCATCACTCCAATGACCTTGTAGCGGTTTCCCTGAATGCGAATATCGGAGGAGAGCGCATTAGCTCCGGCTCCAAAAAGTTCGTCCCGCACTTTAGAACCGAGGACAACTACTGGCTCAGCAGCATTCAATTCATCCTCGTTAAAAAACCGTCCTTGTTGAGGTTGAATGTTCTTGACATCGGGATAATTTAAATCCGTTCCCAAAATAGCAGTAAATGAATTTTGTCCGCCATAAACGACTTGCACTTGGCGCTGCAAATAAGCCGAAATTGCCTTAACAGCAGGAGCTTGTTTGCCGATCGCCCTAGCGTCATCCCAAGTAAGGGTAGTAGCAGAACCGCTTCCCTGACTGACACCGCCCGATCGCGAAGCACCGGATAACACCAACAGCACATTCGTACCCAAAGCCTTTAACTGTTCTTCAGTTGATTTTTGTACTCCCTGTCCCACCGAAGTAATGGCAATTACCGAAGATATCCCAATAATTACGCCCAGCATAGTTAAACTGGTACGCAACTTATTATTCCACAGCGCCTCTGTCGCCATGAACGCGATTTGAACGTTAGAGATTTTGTTGGTGCCGGGGCGAGTCTGTAATTTCATGTTGTTTGTTATTTATTATTTATTATTTGGTGGCAACTTCTAAGAAGTATGCCTAAATTGGTACCTAATTTATCACCTGACGATGCAACCGGAAACGATATGATTTGTGGTACGACTCGCCGGGGGTTAAAACCCCCGTCTCATAGAAGACAGTCGGTTGAAACCGACTGAAAATTCGTCTGAAACTGATGTAGATCAACTAAATCTTCAGTCCTCTTGAGCGAGGACTTTCGCTATGAGACAGGGATTTCAATCCCTGGCGGACTCTACGACGAACCAACTAGCCCCGACTGCGCGGACTAACTAACGCAAGCGCGTTCCCCCACCCGGTTGCAAACCCGGAATCCCGCCCGGCGATGGATTTTGGGATCTAGGCCGCAATCCGGGGGGTAAACTAAGCAGCACTTTTTCATCTCCTTTCAAACCCGATCGCACTTCCGTCTTATCATCCACCGTCATACCAGTCTTAATCGGCATAAAAGCAGGTTTACCATCTTCTCCACCCGGAACAAAAACCCCCGTTTCCCTTTGTTGGCGGACAATTGCCGCAGTCGGAACTACCAAAACATTTTTGAGTTCACCAGCCTTAAACTCAACATTCACATTCATGCCCGATCGCAGGATTTGTTTATCATCATTAATAATTGCCGCTTTTACCTCAAAACTTGTCACATTTTGCTGGACGATCGACTGAGGCGAAATTTGAGTGATTTTACCTGTAAAAGTCTTTCCCGCAAAAGCATCGGCTTGAATAGACGCAGCCTGGCCGATCTGAATCTGAGAAATATTAGTTTCTGCTACGTTTGCTACTAATTGATTTTTTGAAGCTAAGGACAAAATCGAAGAAGAAGTCGCCGAAGAAACCGCACTACCTGCCGTAGTGGGAGTCACAAAAGCGCCCGGATCGGCGTACTTGCGGGTAACAGTGCCGGTGAAAGGAGCCCGCAGCACAGTGTCGTTAATCTGCGCTTGAACGCTTTGCAGGCTGCCTCTAGCGGCGAGAACTTGGGCGCGGGCTTGGGCGATGTCTTCGGGGCGGGAACCGGCTTCTAGCAGCGCCAAAGCTTGCTGTTTTTGCTCGACGGCGGCCTGGGCTGCTGCGATGTCTTCGGGGCGTGCGCCAGATCGCGCCAGGGCCAAAGCTTGCCGTTTTTGCTCCACAGCAGCCCGCCCTGCTGCGATGTCTTCGGGGCGTGCCCCCGATCGTGCCAGGGTCAAAGCTTGCCGTTTTTGCTCCACAGCAGCCCGCGCAGAAGCGATTTCTTCGGGGCGAGTACCCGCTTGCAGCAAAGCTACAGCTTGTTCAGCTTGCCTGACTTGGGTTTGAGCTCGATCGCGCGCGGTGCGGGAGTTGTTGACAACTTGCAAAGCAATCGCTCCGGCATTATAGAGTTCCTGATTTCTCTGAAAGTCTTCCTCTGCTTGGTTTTTGGCGTATTCGGCATCTCTGAGTTTGGCGATCGCTTGGGCGATGTCTTCAGGCCGATTGCCCTTGAGCAATTTTTGTAAATTTGCCTGTTGTTCAGCTAGTTGTGCCTCGGCTACGGCAATATCCTGGCTTCGATTGCCGTTGAGCAATTTTTGCAAGGTTGCCTGTTGTTCAGCTAACGCTGCCTCAGCTACAGCAATGTCTTGGGTGCGATTGCCGTTGACCAATTTTTCCAGACTTGCCTGTTGTTCTGTTAACACTGCCTTAGCCACAGCAATATCCTGCGATCGAGTGCCGTTGACCAATTTTTCCAGGTTTGCTTCTGCGGCTGCGAGTTGTCCGCGAGTTTGGGTAAGTTGCCCTTGGAGGTTGGAGTCGTCCATGTAGGCGAGAATCTGCCCTTGTTCAACTTGATCTCCTTCCTTGACAAGCAAACTTTTGAGCATTCCTGAAGTTTTGGGGCTGACGTTAACGGAACGTTCGGGCACAATTGTGCCGTTTGCCGAAACTGTAATCGGCAAATTCACTCTTTCGACAGCAACGGTTTTTTCCTTGCGTCTGGTTTCGCGGCTGGATTTGACTGTGAGTTGGCTGTAAGCTGTGTAGCCTACTCCTGCCAGCAGGGATGTGGCGAGGAGTCCGCTAAGCCAGGGAGTCAGCTCTTTTTTAATCTGAAAGTGCTTTACTAAGTACATATAAATTAGACCGATCGGGCGTCTGTTCAATTTAGACCGATCGGGAACAGAAAACGTTCAATTGAAGTCTCATCGAGTTTTTGCGTTTGTGGTGGCCCCAAGTCACTCACAGTCCTGGACGACTTAAACATGACTCTAGAGAAAGAACCTCACGCTAAAATTGATCCCACCTTCGGCACCCGCGAGCGTGTCACACCACGAATTTTGGGATGAGTGAGCATTTTGGGCTGGCGATCACGAAGCATAAATAATTGTTAACAATACTTCGGACAGTTTTTGATTGCCAACCGTATAATAAGGGTTTCAAGGCGATTCGGCTATCGAACTACCAATGGAAAATCGAGGGTTTCAGCCTAAGAACTAAAAACAGTCCGGACTATGGAAGCGATCGAGGTATAACAAATCATTGGAGCGGACAAACACCTATGATTTTAGTCAAGCTGAAGTTATCGGTGAGCGCAAAGCATAAATAATTGTTAAGCGATCGATGCCTAACGAATCATTGGATCTGACAAAATCGCAATATTTGAGGTTTGAGTCAGAGGCGATCGTTTTCCGCTCAATTTAGCCGTTAGGTTGCAGTTATTTCAAGATAGAGATGTTCCCTTAAAGTCATTGGGTAGTGATATATGGCTGAAATTAAGAACAGAAATAAATTAAGTCAAAAATTTTCTAATTGCTTTGAAAACCAGCTTAAACCCATCGTGCAGTTCTTGATATATTTAAGAGTGCCTCTGACAGTTGCAATCGCAGCTTGGTATTTTTTTACCCAGATTGATCAAACCATTGAGGTCTATCGTGTAATTGCTTTCGATAAGAATGTAGCTCAGGCAGTTTTTTCTACAGTATTTGTTGTTTTGCTTTCACTTGGTGTGTGGTTCGCCGCACGTTTACATGAGAAATGCTATGAAGCTCGTCTTCCTGAATTCTACAAGCCAAAATTCGATTGCTTATACAAAAATGCACCTCGTTTGCTAGGTACTATACCACTGGGTAGCCTTGCTTATGGTACTTGGGCTACCCAAAAAACATTGCAGAACTTATCAGATCCTACTCCCAATATTTTTTTGCTATTGTGGATGTTTAGCAATATAGTTTTATTAGTAATTTTATCTTATTTAATAATAAAACGTATTGAACTTTTAAAAGACTCAAAGTGCCTAGGTTCCTTTGCCTCTAATAAGAAGGGGGAAGGTCTATTTGGGCAAAGATTTGAAAATATCTTTGTTAATCTAGCCTGCTTTGTTTTTATTGTTTTATCTTTGCCTATGATCGTGGCAGCAAAAGATTCACAGTTGTCTTTTGGTTTAGTTGCTGTTTTTGTGTTGCTCGTAGTTTTTAATGTGGCGCTGTTTTCTTGGCAACACACGCTAAAATCACGAATTACAGTTGTTAGGACTTGTTCAATTTCTCTACTGGCATCCCTCGCATTAGGGTTGATAATGCCTCCGACATTTCTTCCCGATCTGCTGGGATCAATTAGTGTGGTGGCAATATCATTGACGATTGTGGTGGTTGTTTTTTCAACAATTTACGACTGGGGTCTGCAAACCAAAATACCTGGGATTACGATTCTCATCGTGTTGATTCTTGTTTCTAGCAATTTTAATTTTAATGACAATCATCGCTTTCGACAATTTAGCAAACCCGAAAAGTCAGTCCTTCCAGCTTTAGAATCTAGTTTTCAGCAATGGTTAGCTAATCGCCCCGATCTCGATCAATTCTCAAATAAACCCTATCCTGTCTATATCGCTGCGGCTCAAGGTGGGGGTATCTATGCCGCTTATCATGCAGCGACAGCCTTCACAAAGCTAACAGAATATTTTCCAAGTTTTCCTCAGCATATATTTGCAATCAGTAGTGTTTCTGGCGGTAGCTTGGGGGCTTCTGCTTTTTCAAGTTTGGTGAAATTTGGTGGAATTAGTGGTAAATCCCTTAGCCAAACAGCTAGCAAACTGTTTAGCAGTGACTTGCTTACGCCCCTCCTAACGATGGGGCTATTCCCTGACCTGATTCAACGATTTATCTTTTTCCCAATATACGATTGGGATCGGGGAAGAGGTCTGGAAGTTGCGTTTGAAAAAGCTTGGGATAAGCTGTCTCTTCCAAATCAAGATAATCCCTTGCGGCAGTCTTTTTACCAACACTGGCAGCCCCAGGGCATAGCCCCTGCACTGGTTCTCAACACAACTGTTGTCGAAACTGGCGATCGCCTAGTGATCAGCCCCTTTCAGATTAACTTGCCCAACAAAGAAAATATTGCCATTGATGAACCCGATCTAGATTTGAGACTGAGTACAGCGGCTGGCCTCAGTGCTCGTTTTCCCTACTTCACCCCTGTAGGGTGGTACCAACGCAGTAAGGACAAAAGTAAATTGCATTTGGCTGATGGCGGTTATTTTGATAATTCTGGTATTCCTACTGCTTTGGACATTGGACGCAGCTTACAGCGACTTAAGGGTTACGGAACAACCTTTGAAATTGTCTACCTATCCTTAATTGATGGGCAATTTAACGAGCCTACAACTCAACTCAAGAGAGAAGGACTGAACGAGGCTTTATCGCCAGTTCGTGCCTTGTTTAGTGCGCGCAAGTCCCGCAGCCGCAGTGCTGTTGAGTTGTCTACGTTCACGGTCAATGATGGGATTGATGATCCACTCAAATATAAATTCAGAACCTTGTTCCTGAAAAAGTCAGGTGATGGCGTTAAGTTGCCTCTGGGTTGGCTCATCTCTAAGCACTCAAGGGACTTTATCGATCAGCAGACACCTGACCCCAAAGCAAGACCCTGTGATATCAAAAAATTCCGACAAGCCATTGCAAACGGTCGGGTGGTTATGGATGACAATCATAACCTTTGTGTGATCACATCGATTGGCAACGATTTGAGTTAGATTAAGCTAATACCATTTTCCTAAATATTTGCTACAGATAACCCATTTAATATGAATGGATATCCAGTCAAAGAGGCAATCACT